>NZ_JBQOUX010000200.1:0-5142 GCF_052216785.1 Streptomyces sp. JW3
GTCTCTCGGGTGAGTACAAAGGAAGCGTCCGTTCCTTGAGAACTCAACAGCGTGCCAAAAGTCAACGCCAGATATGTTGATACCCCGTTCCCGGCTTCTGCTGGGGATGAGGTTCCTTTGAAGAAAAATACAGCGAGGACGCTGTGAACGCTCGGGCTTATTCCGCCCGACGTTCCGCTCCCGTGAGCTGTTGAAGCATTCACGGAGAGTTTGATCCTGGCTCAGGACGAACGCTGGCGGCGTGCTTAACACATGCAAGTCGAACGATGAACCACTTCGGTGGGGATTAGTGGCGAACGGGTGAGTAACACGTGGGCAATCTGCCCTGCACTCTGGGACAAGCCCTGGAAACGGGGTCTAATACCGGATAATACTTCTCCTCGCATGGGGAGGGGTTGAAAGCTCCGGCGGTGCAGGATGAGCCCGCGGCCTATCAGCTTGTTGGTGAGGTAGTGGCTCACCAAGGCGACGACGGGTAGCCGGCCTGAGAGGGCGACCGGCCACACTGGGACTGAGACACGGCCCAGACTCCTACGGGAGGCAGCAGTGGGGAATATTGCACAATGGGCGAAAGCCTGATGCAGCGACGCCGCGTGAGGGATGACGGCCTTCGGGTTGTAAACCTCTTTCAGCAGGGAAGAAGCGAAAGTGACGGTACCTGCAGAAGAAGCGCCGGCTAACTACGTGCCAGCAGCCGCGGTAATACGTAGGGCGCAAGCGTTGTCCGGAATTATTGGGCGTAAAGAGCTCGTAGGCGGCTTGTCGCGTCGGTTGTGAAAGCCCGGGGCTTAACCCCGGGTCTGCAGTCGATACGGGCAGGCTAGAGTTCGGTAGGGGAGATCGGAATTCCTGGTGTAGCGGTGAAATGCGCAGATATCAGGAGGAACACCGGTGGCGAAGGCGGATCTCTGGGCCGATACTGACGCTGAGGAGCGAAAGCGTGGGGAGCGAACAGGATTAGATACCCTGGTAGTCCACGCCGTAAACGGTGGGCACTAGGTGTGGGCAACATTCCACGTTGTCCGTGCCGCAGCTAACGCATTAAGTGCCCCGCCTGGGGAGTACGGCCGCAAGGCTAAAACTCAAAGGAATTGACGGGGGCCCGCACAAGCAGCGGAGCATGTGGCTTAATTCGACGCAACGCGAAGAACCTTACCAAGGCTTGACATACACCGGAAAGCATTAGAGATAGTGCCCCCCTTGTGGTCGGTGTACAGGTGGTGCATGGCTGTCGTCAGCTCGTGTCGTGAGATGTTGGGTTAAGTCCCGCAACGAGCGCAACCCTTGTCCTGTGTTGCCAGCATGCCCTTCGGGGTGATGGGGACTCACAGGAGACCGCCGGGGTCAACTCGGAGGAAGGTGGGGACGACGTCAAGTCATCATGCCCCTTATGTCTTGGGCTGCACACGTGCTACAATGGCAGGTACAATGAGCTGCGATGCCGTGAGGTGGAGCGAATCTCAAAAAGCCTGTCTCAGTTCGGATTGGGGTCTGCAACTCGACCCCATGAAGTTGGAGTTGCTAGTAATCGCAGATCAGCATTGCTGCGGTGAATACGTTCCCGGGCCTTGTACACACCGCCCGTCACGTCACGAAAGTCGGTAACACCCGAAGCCGGTGGCCCAACCCCTTGTGGGAGGGAGCTGTCGAAGGTGGGACTGGCGATTGGGACGAAGTCGTAACAAGGTAGCCGTACCGGAAGGTGCGGCTGGATCACCTCCTTTCTAAGGAGCACATGGCCGACTGCAGGCAAATGTTCTGCACGGTTGCTCATGGGTGGAACGTTGACTATTCGGCACGATCAGGATGGGACCTGTCAGTACTGCTTCGGCGTGGAACACGGGATCTTGACTGGTGGTGTCGGGCACGCTGTTGGGTGTCTGAGGGTACGGCCGTGAGGTCGCCTTCAGGTGCCGGCCCCAGTGCACTCGGATCTAGGTTCGGGGTGATGGGTGGCTGGTCGTTGTTTGAGAACTGCACAGTGGACGCGAGCATCTGTGGCCAAGTTTTTAAGGGCGCACGGTGGATGCCTTGGCACCAGGAACCGATGAAGGACGTGGGAGGCCACGATAGGCCCCGGGGAGTCGTCAACCAGGCTTTGATCCGGGGGTGTCCGAATGGGGAAACCCGGCAGTCGTCATGGGCTGTCACCCGCTGCTGAACACATAGGCAGTGTGGAGGGAACGCGGGGAAGTGAAACATCTCAGTACCCGCAGGAAGAGAAAACAACCGTGATTCCGGGAGTAGTGGCGAGCGAAACCGGATGAGGCCAAACCGTATGCGTGTGAGACCCGGCAGGGGTTGCGTATACGGGGTTGTGGGATCTCTCTTTCACGGTCTGCCGGCCGTGGGACGAGTCATAAACCGTTGATGTAGGCGAAGGACATGCGAAAGGTCCGGCGTAGAGGGTAAGACCCCCGTAGTCGAAACGTCAGCGGCTCGTTTGAGAGACACCCAAGTAGCACGGGGCCCGAGAAATCCCGTGTGAATCTGGCGGGACCACCCGTTAAGCCTAAATATTCCCTGGTGACCGATAGCGGATAGTACCGTGAGGGAATGGTGAAAAGTACCGCGGGAGCGGAGTGAAATAGTACCTGAAACCGTGTGCCTACAAGCCGTGGGAGCGTCGCGCAGGGACTTGTCCTTGCGTCGTGACTGCGTGCCTTTTGAAGAATGAGCCTGCGAGTTTGCGGTGTGTTGCGAGGTTAACCCGGGTGGGGTAGCCGTAGCGAAAGCGAGTCCTAATAGGGCGTTTGAGTAGCACGCTCAAGACCCGAAGCGGAGTGATCTAGCCATGGGCAGGTTGAAGCGGAGGTAAGACTTCGTGGAGGACCGAACCCACCAGGGTTGAAAACCTGGGGGATGACCTGTGGTTAGGGGTGAAAGGCCAATCAAACTCCGTGATAGCTGGTTCTCCCCGAAATGCATTTAGGTGCAGCGTCGTGTGTTTCTTGCCGGAGGTAGAGCACTGGATAGGCGATGGGCCCTACCGGGTTACTGACCTTAGCCAAACTCCGAATGCCGGTAAGTGAGAGCGCGGCAGTGAGACTGTGGGGGATAAGCTCCATGGTCGAGAGGGAAACAGCCCAGAGCATCGACTAAGGCCCCTAAGCGTACGCTAAGTGGGAAAGGATGTGGAGTCGCAGAGACAACCAGGAGGTTGGCTTAGAAGCAGCCACCCTTGAAAGAGTGCGTAATAGCTCACTGGTCTAGTGATTCCGCGCCGACAATGTAGCGGGGCTCAAGCGTACCGCCGAAGTCGTGTCATTGCAGCATGTACTCCCAACGGAGGCTGTGATGGGTAGGGGAGCGTCGTCTGCCGGGTGAAGCAGCCGCGTAAGCGAGTTGTGGACGGTTGACGAGTGAGAATGCAGGCATGAGTAGCGATACACACGTGGGAAACGTGTGCGCCGATTGACTAAGGGTTCCTGGGTCAAGCTGATCTGCCCAGGGTAAGTCGGGACCTAAGGCGAGGCCGACAGGCGTAGTCGATGGATAACCGGTTGATATTCCGGTACCCGCTGTGAAGCGTCAAACATCGAGCATCGTGATGCTAAGGCCGTGAAGCCGTTCCGGACCCTTCGGGGAATGGAAAGTGGTGGAGCCGTCGGCCCAAGCGGTTAGTAGGTGAGTGATGGGGTGACGCAGGAAGGTAGTCCATCCCGGGCGGTGGTTGTCCCGGGGTAAGGGTGTAGCCCGTCATCCAGGTAAATCCGGATGACATGAGGGTGAGACCTGATGCCGAGCCGATTGTGGTGAAGTGGATGATCCTATGCTGTCGAGAAAAGCCTCTAGCGAGTTTTATGGCGGCCCGTACCCTAAACCGACTCAGGTGGTCAGGTAGAGAATACCGAGGCGTTCGGGTGAACTATGGTTAAGGAACTCGGCAAAATGCCCCCGTAACTTCGGGAGAAGGGGGGCCACATCCGGTGAGGGGACTTGCTCCTTGAGCTGGGGGTGGCCGCAGAGACCAGCGAGAAGCGACTGTTTACTAAAAACACAGGTCCGTGCGAAGCCGTAAGGCGATGTATACGGACTGACGCCTGCCCGGTGCTGGAACGTTAAGGGGACCGGTTAGTCACATTTCGGTGTGGCGAAGCTGAGAACTTAAGCGCCAGTAAACGGCGGTGGTAACTATAACCATCCTAAGGTAGCGAAATTCCTTGTCGGGTAAGTTCCGACCTGCACGAATGGCGTAACGACTTCTCGACTGTCTCAACCATAGGCCCGGTGAAATTGCACTACGAGTAAAGATGCTCGTTTCGCGCAGCAGGACGGAAAGACCCCGGGACCTTTACTACAGTTTGATATTGGTGTTCGGTTCGGCTTGTGTAGGATAGCTGGGAGACTGTGAACTCTGGACGCCAGTTCAGGGGGAGTCGTCGTTGAAATACCAGTCTGGTCGTGCTGGATGTCTAACCTGGGTCCGTGATCCGGATCAGGGACAGTGTCTGATGGGTAGTTTAACTGGGGCGGTTGCCTCCTAAAGAGTAACGGAGGCGCCCAAAGGTTCCCTCAGCCTGGTTGGTAATCAGGTGTTGAGTGTAAGTGCACAAGGGAGCTTGACTGTGAGACCGACGGGTCGAGCAGGGACGAAAGTCGGGACTAGTGATCCGGCGGTGGCTTGTGGAAGCGCCGTCGCTCAACGGATAAAAGGTACCCCGGGGATAACAGGCTGATCTTCCCCAAGAGTCCATATCGACGGGATGGTTTGGCACCTCGATGTCGGCTCGTCGCATCCTGGGGCTGGAGTCGGTCCCAAGGGTTGGGCTGTTCGCCCATTAAAGCGGTACGCGAGCTGGGTTTAGAACGTCGTGAGACAGTTCGGTCCCTATCCGCTGTGCGCGTAGGAGTCTTGAGAAGGGCTGTCCCTAGTACGAGAGGACCGGGACGGACGAACCTCTGGTGTGCCAGTTGTTCTGCCAAGGGCATGGCTGGTTGGCTACGTTCGGGAGGGATAACCGCTGAAAGCATCTAAGCGGGAAGCCTGCTTCGAGATGAGGACTCCCACCCCCTTGAGGGGTTAAGGCTCCCAGTAGACGACTGGGTTGATAGGCCAGATATGGAAGCACCGTAAGGTGTGGAGTTGACTGGTACTAATAGGCCGAGGGCTTGTCCTCAGTTGCTCGCGTCCACTGTGTT
>NZ_JBQOUX010000201.1:0-4986 GCF_052216785.1 Streptomyces sp. JW3
CTCGGCCTGCTCGTCGCGGGGGCGGCGTGGGCGGTGGACCGCCGGACGGTGGCACCGGGTGCCGGGCGCGTGGTCGCCGGACACGTTCCGGAGCGGGCGGAGGCGGTACGGCGCTGAGGGCTGCGTCGATCGCCCTGCCCGTGCGGTCTCCCGTCCGGCGTCGGCGTGGGCACTGGTCGAGGAGCCGGAACAGCGCCTCGACGGCGTGGGTGCCGCCCTGGCCGACCGCCAGAGGCGGACCATGCTGGGAAATCTGCGACTCCTGGCAGTCCCAGGCCGCCGCACTCGCGTAAGCGAACGAACACCTCGCCCGCCTGGTCGACGGGCTCACCGGCGTTGCTGCTGGCCCAGCAGGTCATCACCGGCTGAGCGGGGCCTATCTCGGTGTCGGCCGACAGCCCGGTCGCGTCGTTGCGCACCTCGGCGGATCGCGCGCTGAGGTTTGCGTCGTTTCACTGCCCGACTTGGTCGGTGCGGCCGCCGTCAGTGACGGGAGGGATCGGACTCGTCCGTCGCGCGCAGCATCAGCGGCAGCTCGTAGAACGTACCGCTGGGAGCCTGGCGGCACGGGACCCCGAAGGCTCGTGGAGGAGCCGGAGCAGCACCTCGACGGCAGGGATGTCGTCCTCGGGCGGCAACGGTGGATGTCCCGTACCCGTGCGGGAGGGCGCCGCCGGGCCAGGCATGCCGGCACTCCTTCTCCCCGCGCGGCGGCACAAGCCCCTGATGCCAGTGCCGCATGCGCCGTGCTCAGACAAGCTGGAGCTGCTTCGACACCGTCGGTTGCCATGCTGGACGCTTCTTGGGCTTGCAGCACTCCACACCCGATACGCGCCCTCGGTACCTTCGTCGTAGAAGCCCCGACGGATGGAGCACGATGCCTAGCCGCCCGCTGGACCACTGGCGCTTTACCCCCAGGGGGGCGCGCTGATGTTGGAAGAAGCCGAAGAGATCGGCCGTCGCGTACGCCGTGCACGGCTCCGTCTCGGCATGGCTCAAGCTGACCTCGCCGCAGCCCTGAGCAAGACACAGGGCTGGGTGTCCAAGATGGAACGCGGACACATTGAGCTGGACTGTGTCGGCCTGCTCAACCTGATCGCCTCGGAGCTGCACGTACACCCGAACGACCTGATCGGGCGGCCGTACAACAGTTCTCCGGCCGAGAATCAGTGGCAGGCCTCTGCCGCAGCGGTCATGCGAGAGCTTCGCCGCTACGACCTCGCTCCCGTCTTCGACGGGACTCCCCGGCCAGCCGGTCAGTTGTGGCAGGAGACCACGCGTCTGCACCGTCTTCGAGACGCTGCCGCGAACGTGGCGATCATCCAGGTGCTGCCCGACCTGTTCCGCGAAGCGCGTGCTTTGGCCGAAGCCGCCACAGGTCACGAACGGGAAGAGGCGTACGCGATCTACGCCGTGTGCTGCAAGTTCGCTCACACCGCCGCGCACGCCCTTGGCCATCCGGAGCTGATCGCCATGTCATGTGAGCGGGCCGCGTGGTCCGCACGGCTCTCGGGCGACCCGGTGATGCCTGCCGTCGCTGACTGGATGCGCGTCTGGGACATGTGGGCCACAGCAGACTGGGACGACTCCATCGCCCTGTCGGACAAGGCGATCCGCAGCGTGCAGCAGGACTACGACCGGGGTGAACCGCTGGCCGTTCGGGCGTGGGGGTCACTGCAACTGCGCGCGGCCGTCTCGGCCGCACGGGGCGGTCGTAAGGCCGAAGCCAATGATCGGATCAAGCACGCGCGGAGCGCGGCGAAGCGGATGACGGAGACCCTCGGCACCCCGATCTACGATCGGCACAGCCTGACTTTCTCGCCGGGCAACGTGCAGATCCACGCGATCAGCGTCGCCCTCGAGATGCATGAGCAGCGCGAAGCCCTGTCGATAAACCGGCGCACGGGCAAGGAACTGATCGAGTCTCTTCCCAACTCCCGCCAGGGACACCACCACATGGATCTGGCACGTGCGTGGCTGTGGGACGGGAACCGCGACAAAGCGTTGAAGGAACTGGAGAAAGCTGAGGTGATCGCCCCTCAGCTCGTCCGGAACCATCCCATCGCCCGGTCAACCCTGCGCAGCATCGTGTACGCCGAGCGGGCGAGCACTCGTGAGAAGCTTCGTCGCATGTCGGACCGCTTCCACCTCGACGGGTAGGGGGGCGTATTCCCGCGATTCATATTGGGCTCCGCGCACCCGCCTAGCTTCGGGGCATGGCCGAACAGACCTTAAATCAACTCCCTGTGCAGGGAACGGATTTGGTTGCGGGGGCCCCATTCCGTCCCCGCCTTGGCGACCTCGCCCTTGATTTCGCCAAGGGGGGACAGATCGGGGTCGTAGTCGCCTTGCCGGGCGACGACTCGGCGTCCTACCAGCTGCGCCCACCCGGCGGGGGCGCGGACTGGCGTGCCAGATCCGACGGAGCAACCCTGCGGTCGGTACCCGTCCCGGCCACGCACGTCACGCCCATGCGGCGCGATGCCGTATATGACCACCGAGCGCAGCAAGCCGCTCTTGCGGTGACTGTCCACTACGAGGACGGCGGCTCCTGCGAGGCGATGCTCATCCTCACCCCCGTGCAGGTCGAGCTGTACCACATCCAGCTCGAACGGCTCCTGGACGCGAGGCGAGCCGCGCAGGAACGCAGGCAGTGAGCGTGGACGTGCTGATGATCGCTCCACCGGCTTCCGCCCGTGCTCCCCGGTGATCCCCGTCGCGTTCCGCTGCGAGGCGATCACCTACGGACTCGGTGCCCTGCCTGAACTCCGCTCGCGCAATACGCAACACCTCGCGTCGTGTACACCGAAACGAGAGGAAAGTGAATGACTGTCGTTGCAGAGGCGCCGATCACCAAGGGTGCCGGCGCGCCCGGTCTAGTGTGGCTGGACCTCACCCGGAAGTGTCAGCTCGCCTGCGGCCACTGCTACAACGAGTCCGGCCCTAACGGAACGCACGGTTCGATGACCACCGCGGATTGGACGCGCGTGCTCGACGAAGCCGCCGCAGCCGGCGTCCCTCGGGTGCAGTTCACCGGGGGTGAGGTCACCATGCACCCCGACGCGCCTACCCTGATCGAGTTCGCGTTGAAGCTCGGCCTGGCGGTCGAGGTGTACAGCAACATGGTCCGCCTGGACGAGAGCTGGTGGAGCCTGCTCCGGCGGGAGAACGTCAGTCTGGCCACGTCGTACTACGGCCAGGAGGACGCCCACAACGCGATCACCGGGCGGAACAGCCACGCCCGCACCCGTGCGAACATCGTGAAGGCGGTGACGGAGAACATCCCGATCCGGGTGTCTGTGATCGTCTCCGATCCCTCCGACACCGCAGAGGAGACGAAACAGGCGCTGGCGGCCCTGGGCGTGCAAAACGTGCGCATCGATCACGTCCGGCCCTTCGGGCGCGGGGCGAACGGGCAGGAGCCGTGCACGGACGGACTCTGCGGGCGGTGCGGGGACGGGCGCGCGTCCGTCGGCCCGAACGGCTCGGTCTCCCCGTGCGTGTTCTCCACGTGGCTGAGCGTGGGAAACGTTCAGGTCGCATCCCTGGGCGCTATCCTCAGCGGCCCCGAGATCGCCCAGGCCAACGCGACCATTCGAGCAGGGCGCACCGTTGGCGGCTCCCTCAGCTGTGGCCCGGACAGCCCCTGCGGGCCGGACAACGAAGACTCCCGATCCTGTACCCCCGACACCGACGACGAGTGCTCTCCGGGGACACCCGGAAGTGAGTGCACCCCGAGGAACTGAACGGAACATGGACACCGATCTTCCCGAATCCGCGATCCTCCCCTTGATTCAGGAGCACACGGGCTCCGTGGCCGCGATCCGCCGGACCGAGCGCGGCTTCAGCTCGGACCTGACGGCCGTGGTCGACTGCGCCAGAGGACCGTTCTTCGTCAAGGCGATGCGCAACCGGCCGGGCGGCCGGCGGGAGTCCCTCATCAGGGAGAGGCTGATCAACAGATACCTCGGGCACATCTCCCCGCCGCTGCTGTGGGATGTGGCGGCCGCAGAGTGGTTGGTCCTGGGTTTCGACGTGGTCAACGGCCGGTCGGCCGACTTCACGCCTGGATCGCCTGACCTTGCCCTGGTGGTCGACGCGATCGGCGAGATCGGTCGTCTGTCCCTCCCGCCGGTCGCCCAGGACTGGGCCGAGACGCGATGGGACCGGTTCACGGCGGACAGCTCAGAGGCCGAGCTGTTCCGGGGCGACTCGCTCCTCTACACGGACATCAATCCGAGCAACTTCCTTGTGGGGAAGCGGCGGGTATGGGCCGTCGATTGGGCGTGGCCGACCCGGGGTGCGGGATTCATCGACCCTGCCCTCCTGGTCATCCAGCTCATTGCGGCCGAGCACACCCCGGGCGATGCCGAGGAGTGGGCGGACCGACTGCCCTCGTGGCGCGAGGCGGCTCCGCAGGCGGTCGATGCTTTCGCTGCCGCCAACCTGCGGATGTACCGGGCCTCTGTCGACCGCAAGCCCGACGCGGCCTGGCTGAAGGTCATGGTCGACGCGTGCCAGGAGTGGACCCGTCACAGAGGAGTCAACACGGAGTAGCGCCACAAGGCCCGGACATCTGAGGCGCCTTGATTCGGGCGCTGCCGCAGCCAGCCCTTCTCCCACGTTGGCGAGCCAGGCTCGTCCCTGGCCGCTGACCAGGGGACACGCGGACGCCACCCGATGGCCTTCTTCGGCTGGCGGGCGACCTTCCTCGGCGTCAGCGCGATCGGTGTGGCCGCGATGGCGGCGCTGCTGCTCCTCGGCGCCACGGCCTTCGTCACCAGTTCCCCGCTCCAGCTGATGGTCATGGAGAAGGCGTCGGCGGCTCCGTCCCTGGCCTCCTCCGCGAACCAGGCCGCCTTCAACCTGGCCAACGCGGGCGGCGCCTGGATCGGCGGCCTCGCCCTGGCGGCGGGCCTCGGCGTCACGTCTCCGGCGCTGGCCGGTGCCGCGCTGGCCGTCCTCGGCCTGCTCGTCGCGGGGGCG
>NZ_JBQOUX010000202.1:0-4809 GCF_052216785.1 Streptomyces sp. JW3
GGGTACGCGCGCGTACCCGCCGAAGTGGAACCGGTCGTCCAGGCTCCAGGTGCCCCGCGGTCCGCCGAACGCCCGCTCCTGGAGCCGCCGTATGTCGCCCGCCAGGAAGCCGCCCTTGAGCACCGGGACGCCGAGCGCCCGCTGCCCGGGGCCGAGACCGGCGGCGAGCCCGGCCAGCGTGCCGCCGGTGCCGCAGGCGACGGCGACCACGTCGGCGGCCCCGTCCAGCTCCGCGCCCAGGGCCCGGCAGCCGCGTACCGCCGCGGCGTTGCTGCCGCCCTCGGGCACCACGTACGCCTCCGGCGCCCCGGCCGCCGCCAGGAGGGCCGCCAGGGTCTCGGGCTCGGTCTTGCGGCGGTACGCCGAGCGGTCCACGAAGTGCAGCCGCATGCCGTCGGCGGCGCACCGCGCGAGGGAGTCGTTGAGCGGCCGGTCGGCCAGTTCCTGGCCGCGCACCACACCGACCGTGGACAGGCCGAGCAGCCGCCCGGCGGCGGCGGTGGCGCGCAGGTGGCTGGAGTAGGCGCCGCCGAAGGTCAGCACCGTCCGGCCGGCCGCCGCCGCCAGGTTCGGCGCCAGCTTGCGCCACTTGTTGCCGACCAGCGCGGGGTGGATCAGGTCGTCCCGCTTGAGCAGCAGCCGTACGCCGTGCCGCGCGAACCGCTCGTCGATGAGCTCCTGGACCGGCGAGGGCAGCCGGGGGCCGAGGGCGGCGGTACTGGTCACCGGGCCATTGTCACCCCGTGCGCCGGGGCGGGCCGGGGCGGGCCGGGGCGGGCCGGAGTCACTTGAGGCGGTCCCGGATGCGCTCGCGCATCGACGCCATCGTGAACCCGCGCGGGTCCACCTTCCCCGGCTGCCACTCCAGGTGCCCGATCACCGACCGCTGGTTCCAGCCGTGGTGCCGGCAGACCGCCGCCGCGGCCTTCTCGATGGCCTCCAGCTGGGCCTTGGGCCAGGGGTCGGCGCCGTCGCCGAGGTTCTCGCACTCGAACCCGTAGAAGCGGGCGTTGCCGTCGGTGTTCGCCTCGTTGTCCTTGGGCAGCGCCTTCTCGGCGATCACCGCGCGCAGCACGTCGTCGTCGCCGAGACCGGCGTGGTTGGCCCGGCCGTAGCCGACCAGGTGGACTCTGCCGTCCTTGGTGATGACGCCGTGGCACAGCGGGCCGGGCAGCCCCTCGTAGCCCTTGCGGCAGATGTCCACGGTCCGGGCGCTGCCCTTGGTCACCGTGTGGTGGATCATCACGCCGTGCACCGGGCCCCAGGCGCCCTTGGAGTTGCGGTTGTGCGTACGCCAGTCGCCCACCTCGACGACCGTGAGACCCTCCGCCCTCAGCGCCTTGAGGAAACCGCTCGCGGACATCGGTGTGGCCATCACCGGCTCCTTAGCCTTCGCGCGACCGCCCGACGCGGCCGCCTCGTACGGTGCTTGTACCAAAACGGAGCCGCGTCCACCGCCTGTTCGGCCGTCGTACGAGCCGATTCGGACAACTTCGCTGCCCCGCGGGCGCCTTCGAAGGGGCCGCCGGGTCCCGGGAGGGCGGGACGGAAGGCCCAAGTCTGCCCCGGCTGGGCCTGATCCATTCCCGCTCTTTCGGGTAATAGCACCGGCACGCTCCGTGAGGAAGGCTGGCCCCTGCACATCGATGCCCGTGCGCGGTCGCGCCGGGCATGACCGGGAGGGCAATTCCTTATGTCGGTAGGCGAAGAGGTCCGCACCGAGCAGACCAGGCCGCAGCAGAGCCTCGGCACGGCGGCCGCGCGGAACCTGGCCACCACGACCAAGTCCGTGCCGCAGATGCAGGAGATCAGCTCCCGCTGGCTGCTGCGCACGCTGCCCTGGGTGGACATCCAGGGCGGTACGTACCGCGTGAACCGGCGCCTGACCTTCGCCGTGGGCGACGGCCGGGTGACGTTCGTGAAGACCGGCGACCGGGTGGAGGTCATCCCCGCGGAGCTGGGCGAGCTGCCGGCCCTGCGGTCGTACGAGGACGACGAGGTGCTCTCGGAACTGGCCCGGCGCTGCGAGCAACGCCAGTACGGCCCGGGCGACGTGATCGCCTCGTTCGGCAACGCGAACGAAGAGGTCCACCTGCTGGCGCACGGCAAGGTGGAGAAGGTCGGCACCGGCCCCTACGGTGACGACGCGGTCCTCGGAGTCCTCGCCGACGGCGCCTACTTCGGCGAGCAGGCGCTGCTCGACGGCGACGCCATCTGGGAGTACACCGCCCGCGCGGTGACCGCCTGCACCGTCCTGGTGCTGCCCCGCCAGGCGGTGGACCAGGTCGCCGAGCGCAGCGACTCGCTGCGCGAGCACCTCCAGCAGCGCCGCGCGGAACCCCAGCAGGCCACCAACAAGCACGGCGAGAAGGCGATCGACCTCGCCGCCGGCCACAGCGGCGAGCCGGACATCCCGCACACCTTCGTCGACTACGACGCCAAGCCGCGCGAGTACGAGCTGAGCGTCGCCCAGACCGTGCTGCGCATCCACTCGCGCGTCGCCGACCTCTACAACCAGCCGATGAACCAGACCGAGCAGCAGATCCGGCTCACCGTCGAGGCGCTCAAGGAGCGCCAGGAGCACGAGCTGGTCAACAACCGCGAGTTCGGCCTGCTGCACAACTGCGAGTACGACCAGCGCATCCAGCCGCACGACGGCGTGCCGGGACCGGACGACCTCGACGAGCTGCTCAGCCGGCGCCGCGGCACCAAGCTGCTGCTCGCCCACCCGCGCGCGATCGCCGCGATCGGCCGCGAGCTGAACAAGCGCGGCCTGGTCCCCGAGACCATCGACATCGCCGGCAACCGCATCCCGACCTGGCGCGGCGTACCGATCTACCCGTGCAACAAGATCCCGGTCACCGAGGCCCGGACCACCTCGATCATCGCCCTGCGTACCGGCGAGGCGGACCAGGGTGTCATCGGCCTGCGCGCCACCGGCATCCCGGACGAGATCGAGCCGAGCCTGTCGGTGCGTTTCATGGGCATCAACGAACAGGCCGTCATCAAGTACCTGGTCACGGCCTACTACTCGGCGGCGGTGCTGGTGCCGGACGCGCTCGGCGTGCTGGAGAACGTCGAGATCGGCCGCTGGCGGTGACGTCCGGCGCCCGGACGCCGTGGGCCGGCCGGGGCGGGGGAAGTCCATGACGGACGTGTCGCTGAAACGGCACGTGACACCGGAAGAGCACGTGACACCACAAGGGCGCGGTCCCCTCGGGACACAGCGGGACGACGGGCCGCCGGCCGAGGGGTGGGGGCCCGCCGAGCCGGAGGGCGCCGACGGGCACGAGGCGGCGGACCTGCTGCGCCGGGCCCGGGCCTCGGTCGACCCGGAGCTGCGGTCCGCGCTCGGCTCCCTGCCGGGGCCGCTGGGCCGGGTGGCGCTGCACCACTTCGGCTGGCAGGAGGCGGACGGGACACCGGCGGCGGGCAACTCCGGCAAGGCGATCCGGCCCGCGCTGGTCCTCGCCTCGGCCGCCGCCCTCGGCGGTCCCGGGGCCGCGGCGGCGGCCGTGCGGGCGGCGGCCGCGGTGGAACTGGTGCACAACTTCACGCTGTTGCACGACGACGTGATGGACCGGGACACCACCCGGCGGCACCGGCCCACCGCCTGGACGGTGTTCGGCGACGCCGACGCGATCCTCGCGGGCGACGCGCTCCAGGCACTGGCGCTGAGACTGCTCGCCGAGGACCCGCACCCGGCGTCCCCGGTGGCCCTCGCCCGGCTCGCCGACTGCGTGGTGGAACTGTGCGCGGGACAGCAGGCGGACACGGCCATGGAGCGGCGCGGCCCGGTCGGCATCACCCTCGACGAGACGCTCGCCATGGCCGAGGCCAAGACCGGCGCGCTGCTGGGCGGTGCCGCCGCCCTGGGCGCGCTGTACGCGGGTGCCCCCGAGGAGGACGTACGGGCGCTGGACGCGTTCGGCCGCGAGGCCGGGCTCGCCTTCCAGCTGATCGACGACGTGATCGGCCTGTGGGGCGACCCGCGCCGCACCGGCAAGTCGGCCGGGGCGGACCTGGCGGTGCGCAAGAAGTCGCTGCCCGTGGTGGCCGCGCTCACCTCCGGCACCCCCGCGGCCGCCGAACTGGCGGCGCTGTACGCGCGGCCGTACGAGGAGGACACGGAGGACCTCGCCGCCACCGCGCTGCTGGTGGAGCGGGCGGGCGGCCGGGACTGGGCCCAGGCCGAGGCGGCCGACCGGATGGGCCGGGCGATGCAGGAACTGTCCCGGGCGGTACCCGACCCGGAGGCGGCGGGCGGCCTGCTCGCCCTGGCCGAGTTCGTGACCCGCAGAAACACCTGAGGCACCCCCTCGGGCAGCACCCGAGGACCGCGACCCCGGAGCCCGCAGAGCCGTACGGCGCCCGACGGCGTACGGCCGCACCGCCCGGCTCCGGCCGGACGGGCCCCGCACCTCGTCACGGGGTGCGGGGCCCGTCCTTCGGCGGTCCTGCGCCGCGGCGCGGGCCGCTCTACGCTGGAGGTATGGACAGCGGCCAGCAGGTCTGTCCGGTCTGCGGACAGCCTGTCGAAACGGTGGTCCGGCGCCACAAGACGCTGGGCGCGTGGGTACCGGTATGGGCCCCCGGCCCGTGCCGCGACCCCCAGTGCGCGGCCGGCCCCGAAGCGGCCGAAACGGCCGAGAAGGAACCCGGCCCGACGCGGAAGAAGACGACCCGGCCCGCCTGAGCATGCGCGCGCACGGCGAAGGGGCCCGGCCGGTGTGGACACTGTTGGTAAATGGTTCCTTGTTGCGTCCCGCTGCCGTCAGGCAGCGGGACGCAGTCGTTCGAACCGAGAGA
>NZ_JBQOUX010000203.1:0-4458 GCF_052216785.1 Streptomyces sp. JW3
CGCGGGCGCCGGGCGAGCCGGACAACGTCCGGGCGGGCGGGCAGCGGGTGCGGGTCACCGGCCGCGGCGACGCGCTCGCCTTCCTGGCGGCGTCCACCGGCGGCGCCGCGGCGGGCGGGGCGGCCGAGGTGGCGTACGCGGACGGCACCCGGTCGGCGGTCCATCTCGCCGCTCCCGACTGGCGTACCGGCCCGCTCGCCACCAAGGCGGTCGCCCTGCCGGGCCTCGGCACGCCGTCCGGCCGGCTCCCCGAGCGGACCCGGCTGTACGCGCTGACCGTGCCGCTCGCGGCGGACCGAGAGGTGGCCTCGGTGCGGCTGCCGTACGCGCCGGACCTGCATGTGTTCGCGCTGGCGGTCCGGGGCGGCGGGCGGGGCTGGACCGGGACCTGGGCGGCCTCGACTTCCGGGCAGCCGACAGTGGGTCCGTGGACCGACCGGACGCTGCGGCTGGTGGTGCGCGCCTCAGTGGGCGGGACCCGGGTGCGGCTGCGGTTCGACAACACCTTCGCGGCGGCGCCGGTACGGATCGGCGCCGCGACGGTGGCGGTGCGGGCGGCGGGCGCGGCGGCGAAAGGGGCGCCGGTGCCACTGTCGTTCGGCGGCGCCCGGGGCGTGCTGCTCCCGGCGGGCGCGCAGGCGTACAGCGATCCGCTGGCCTTCGCGGTGCCGGCGGGCGCCGATCTGCTGGTGAGTCTCCATCTGCCCGGCCCGGTCGCGGCGGCGCCCACGCACCGGCTGGCGATGCGGCGGTCGTATCTGAGCGGGCCGGGCGACCACACGGCACAACGGGCGGCCGGCGGGTACTCCGCCGTGCTGACCTGCTGGCCGCTGCTGACCGGGGTGGACATCGGCGGCGGGCCGGGCTCGGTGGTGCTGCTCGGCGACTCGATCACCGACGGCGACCGCTCGACCGTGGACGCGAACCGGCGCTGGCCGGACGTGCTGGCCGGCCGGCTGCGGGCGCAGCGGGCCGTTCCCCGGTACGGGGTGCTGAACCACGGCGTCTCGGGCAACCGCGTGGTCACCGACCGCTATCCCGGCGACGGGATCTCCGCCGACCAGTCCGGGGTGAGCGCCCGGCACCGCTTCGACCGCGACGTGGCGGCGCAGACGTCGGCGCGCACGGTGGTGGTGTTCGAGGGCGTCAACGATCTGCTGGCGGGCACCGACGCGCGGACGCTGACCGCGGGGCTGCGCGAACTGGCCGACCGGGCACACGCCCATGGTCTGCGGGTGCTGGCGGCGACCATCGTGCCGTGCGGCGGCCGGGCCGGCTGCACGCCCGCCGTCGAGGCCGAACGGACCGCGACGAACGCCTGGCTCCGGTCCACCGGCGCCTTCGACGCCGTACTCGACTTCGACGCCGTACTGCGCGACCCGGCCGCCCCGGACCGGATGCGGCCCGGCTACGACAGCGGCGACCACCTGCACCCCGGCGACGCCGGCCTGAAGGCGCTGGCCGACTCGGTGGACCTGCGGCTGCTGGTGCCCTAGGTGTTCTGTCCAGGTGTTCTGTCCAGGTGTTCTGTCCTAGGAGGCGGGGACGTCGAGGTCGACGACGACCGGGGCGTGGTCGGAGGCGCCCTTGCCCTTGCGCTCCTCGCGGTCGACGTAGGAGTCGGTGACGGCCTTGGCGAACGGCTCGTTGCCGTACACCAGGTCGATGCGCATGCCGCGGTTCTTCGGGAAGCAGAGCTGGCGGTAGTCCCAGTACGTGTACGGGTGGTCGTACTTCAGCGGGCGGGGCACCACGTCGGACAGCCCGGCGCCGCGCAGGGCGGCCAGGGCGGCCCGCTCGGCCGGGGTGACGTGGGTGGCGCCCTCGAAGGCGGCGCGGTCGTGGACGTCGTCGTCGGTGGGCGCCACGTTGTAGTCCCCCATGACCGCGAACGGCCGACTCCCCGCCGCGTCGCCCTCGACGGCCGCGCGCAGCGCCTCGAACCACTGGAGCTTGTACGCGTAGTGCGGGTGCTCGACCTCGCGGCCGTTGGGCACGTACACCGACCAGACCCGGACCGGGCCGCAGGTCGCGGAGATCGCGCGGGGCTCCTGGACGCCCTCGTAGCCGGGGTCGCCGGGCAGTCCCTTGACGACGTCCGCCAGGCCGACGCGGCTGAGCACCGCCACGCCGTTCCACCGGCCGGTGGCGTGCACGGCGGCCTCGTAGCCCGCTTCCCGCAGCGGCTCGAACGGGAACTGGTCCTCGGCCACCTTGGCCTCCTGGAGGCACAGCACATCGGTGCCGCTGCTCTCCAGCCAGGCCAGCAGCCTCGGCAGCCGGGCGGTGATCGAGTTGACGTTCCAGGTCGCGATACGCATGCCCCACAACCTACCGGCCGGGTCCGACACTCACAGGACGGTGGTCTCCCCCGCCGCCAGCCGCAGGTGCTCGGCGCCGCCCAGCTCGCCGATCTGACGGTCGTAGACGGGGCGGGCGAGGTCGGTGAGCAGCGCGTCGTGGATGTCGTAGGCGCGCTGCGGGCGGACCTCGCGGACGTAGTCGATGACCTCGGAGATCTTGCTCCACGGGGCCATCACCGGGAGCATCAGCGTCTCGACCGGATGGTCGGGGACGGTGAGCGCGTCCCCGGGGTGGAAGAGCCGGCCGCCCTCGACCAGGAAGCCGATGTTGGTGATGCGCGGGATGTCCGGGTGGATCACCGCGTGCAGCTCGCCGTGCACCTGGACGTCGAAGCCGGCCGCGGTGAAGGCGTCGCCGTGGCCCACGGTGTGCACCCGGCCCGGGAAGGCGGCGGAGATCTTCTCGGCGACCGCCCGCAGCGTGTACACCTGGGCGGCCGGGTTGATCTCCATCGCGGCGCGCAGCCGCAGCTCGTCGAAGTGGTCGGGGTGCTCGTGCGTGATGAGCACGGCGTCCGCGCCGAGCGCGGCGTCCTGTTCGCTGAACCCCCCGGGGTCCAGGACGAGGGTCTGTCCGTCCTTCTCCAGACGGACGCAGGAGTGCGACTTCTTCGTCAGCTTCAGCTTCGGGTTGGGGTTCGGGTTCATGGTTCCATCCTGGCCCCGGGGCGCTTCCGGTTCACTCCGAGGGGGTGGTCTCCTCCCGGACGACCTGCTGGGCGATCCGGAAGGCGCGGTCCGCCGCGGGGATGCCGCAGTAGACGGCGGCCTGGAGCAGCACTTCCTTGATCTCGGCCGGGGTCAGCCCGTTGCGCAGGGCGGCCCGCAGCTGCGGGGCCAGCTCCTCGGCGTGGCCGCCGGCGACCAGGGCGGTGAGGGTGACGCAGCTGCGGGTACGGCGGTCCAGGCCCGGACGGTTCCAGACCTCGCCCCAGGCGTACCGGGTGAGGAGTTCCTGGAAGTCGCCGGAGAAGTCGTCGGCGTCCGCCAGCGTCCGGTCGACGTGCGCGTCGCCGAGCACCTCGCGGCGTACCTTGAGGCCCGCCTCGTAGGGGTCGGGCCGGCCGTGGGCGGCCGGCGGCTGGGTGACGGCCGGGGCGATCTCGGCCACCGGCGCGGTCACCGGCGCCGCGACCGGCACCGGCTTGCCCGGGAGCCCGGGGACCCCTGGGAGCAGTGTCTGGCCGGTGGCGTCCGGGGCGGGCTGCCAGGCGGTGGTGAAGTGCCGGACCAGCAGGTCGGTGACGGCGCCGGGCTGCTCGACGGGGACCAGGTGGGAGGCGCCGGGCACCACGGCGAGCCGGGCGTCGGGAATGCCGGCCACCAGGGTGCGGGCCTCGGCCGGGCCGGTGACCTGGTCGTCGGAGCCGACCAGCACCAGGGTGGGCACGCCGACGCGGCCCAGTTCGTTGCGGACGTCGAAGGCGGCGAGCGCCTCGCAGGCGGCGATGTAGCAGCCCGGGTCGGTGGTGCGGACCATCTGCACCGCCCACTCGGTGATCGCGGGCTGCGCCGCGGCGAACCCGCCGGTGAACCAGCGGTCCGGCGAGGTGCGGGCGATGGGGTCGAGGCCGTTGGTGCGCACGATCACCCCGCGCTGGCGGAACTCGTCGGCGGTCCCGAACCGCGGCGAGGCGGCGATCAGCGCCAGCGAGGCGAGCCGCTCGGGATGGCGCAGCGCCAGCTCGATGCCGACCGCGCCGCCGAACGCGCAGCCCGCGTACCCGAACCGCTGCACACCGAGCCCGTCGAGCGTGGCCAGCAGCCGCGCGGTGACGTCGCCGACGGACCCGCCCGGGTGGGCCGGCGCGCCCCCGTGCCCCGGCAGGTCGTACCGGAAGACCCGCCACTGCTGGGTCAGCTCGGGCACCTGGCGGTCCCACATGTGCCAGGTGGTGCCAAGTGAGGGACCCAGGATGAGGACCGGGGCGTCTTCTGGCCCGTCGAAGCGGTATTGCAGGGTGTTCGGTGGTGTCTCACTCACGCCCCAGACCCTCTCACGTCTCGCCGACGCCCCAATAACGCGGGGGTGCGGGCGATCGACCAGGCCGTCGACGGCCTGGTCCGCGGCGCGGTAGCGTGGTTCCCCCCTGCC
>NZ_JBQOUX010000204.1:0-4376 GCF_052216785.1 Streptomyces sp. JW3
GGCTCGGGCTGCGCCGGGGCGGCCGGGGCCTGCTGGGCCGGGGCGGCGGCGGGCGCGGCACCGGCGGCGCCGATGACGGCGAGCTTGGCGCCGACCTCGGCGGTCTCGTCCTCGCCGACCACGATCTCCAGCAGGGTGCCGGAAGCCGGTGCCGGGATCTCGGTGTCGACCTTGTCGGTGGACACCTCGAGCAGCGGCTCGTCCTCGGTGACCTCCTCGCCGACCTGCTTCAGCCAGCGGGTGACGGTGCCCTCGGTGACGGACTCGCCGAGCGCCGGCAGCACCACGTCGGTGCCCTCGGCCGAACCGCCGCCGGACGCGGCCTGCGGGGTGGGAGCGGGCGCCGGGGCGGCCTGCTCGGTGGAGGGGGCGGCCGGGGCGGGCTCGGGAGCCGGCTCCGCCACCTGCTCGGCGGCCGGGGCCGGAGCGGCGGCCGGTGCGCCGGAACCGTCGTCGATCAGGGCCAGCTCGGCGCCGACCTCGACCGTCTCGTCCTCGGCGACCTTGATGGAGGACAGCACGCCGGAGGCGGGCGCCGGGATCTCGGTGTCGACCTTGTCGGTCGACACCTCGAGCAGCGGCTCGTCGGCCTCGACGCGTTCACCCTCGGCCTTGAGCCAGCGGGTGACGGTGCCCTCGGTGACGCTCTCGCCGAGCGCCGGAAGGGTTACGGAAACCGCCATGGTTTCGGTTGCTCCTTACGAAATTGCGGAAGTCTGTGTCGTCGCGCCCAGTGACCGAGGGGTCAGTCGTGGGAGTGGAGCGGCTTGCCCGCGAGGGCCAGGTGCGCCTCGCCGAGCGCCTCGTTCTGCGTCGGGTGGGCGTGCACGAGCTGGGCCACCTCGGCGGGCAGCGCCTCCCAGTTGTAGATCAGCTGGGCCTCGCCGACCTGCTCGCCCATGCGGTCGCCGACCATGTGGACGCCGACCACGGCACCGTCCTTGACCTGGACGAGCTTGATCTCGCCGGTGGTCTTCAGGATCTTGCTCTTGCCGTTGCCCGCCAGGTTGTACTTCAGCGCGACGACCTTGTCCGCGCCGTAGATCTCCTTGGCCTTGGCCTCGGAGATGCCCACGGAGGCGACCTCGGGGTGGCAGTACGTCACCCGGGGGACGCCGTCGTAGTCGATCGGGACGGTCTTCAGACCGGCCAGCCGCTCCGCCACCAGCATGCCCTCGGCGAAGCCGACGTGCGCGAGCTGGAGGGTCGGGACCAGGTCACCGACGGCGGAGACGGTCGGCACGTTGGTGCGCATGTACTCGTCGACCAGGACGTAGCCGCGGTCCATCGCGACGCCGGCCTCCTCGTAGCCCAGGCCCTGCGAGACCGGGCCGCGGCCGATGGCGACGAGGAGGACCTCGGCCTCGAACTCCTTGCCGTCGGCCAGCGTGACCTTGACCCCGTCCTGGGTGTACTCGGCCTTCTGGAAGAAGGTGCCCAGGTTGAACTTGATGCCGCGCTTGCGGAACGCGCGCTCCAGCAGCTTCGAGCTGTTCTCGTCCTCGACCGGGACCAGGTGCTTGAGGCCCTCGACGATGGTGACGTCGGTGCCGAAGGACTTCCACGCGGAGGCGAACTCGACACCGATCACGCCGCCGCCCAGCACGATCGCGGACTTCGGCACGCGGTCGAGCTTGAGGGCGTGGTCGGAGGAGATGATCCGGTCGCCGTCGATGGTCAGGCCCGGCAGCGACTTCGGCACGGAGCCGGTCGCCAGCAGCACGTGGCGGCCCTGGATCCGCTGGCCGTTCACATCCACCGAGGTCGGGGAGGAGAGCTTGCCCGCACCCTCGATGTACGTCACCTTGCGGGAGGCGATGAGCCCCTGGAGGCCCTTGTACAGGCCGGAGATCACGTCGTCCTTGTACTTGTGGACGGCCGCGATGTCGATGCCCTCGAAGGTGGCCTTCACCCCGAACTGCTCGCTCTCGCGAGCCTGGTCGGCGATCTCGCCGGCGTGCAGCAGCGCCTTGGTGGGAATGCAGCCGTTGTGCAGGCAGGTGCCGCCGACCTTGCCCTTCTCGATCAGGGCGACGTCCAGTCCCAGCTGCGCCCCGCGCAGGGCCGCGGCGTAACCACCGCTACCACCGCCGAGGATCACTAGGTCGAAAACGGTGCTGGCGTCGTTCGCCACGTCACGTCCTCCATGCATGTGCGCCGTACGCCGGTCGTCGGTGACCGGCAGGCGGCTGGTGTCCGGCCGCTCGTTCTTCGGCC
Organism: Streptomyces sp. JW3; assembly: GCF_052216785.1. Lineage (NCBI taxonomy): Bacteria > Bacillati > Actinomycetota > Actinomycetes > Kitasatosporales > Streptomycetaceae > Streptomyces > Streptomyces sp. JW3. The sequence goes on from NZ_JBQOUX010000204.1 coordinate 2,218, forward strand.
CTGGGTGGGGCCCTGTCCTGCCGGGTCCCATCTTCGCACCTGTAGAGGCCGTACGAGACGCGGGGCCGGTGTGTGAGACGCAGCACGTTCACATGAGCACGCCGGAAAGGGCAGCGCCCCCGTAAGGGGCGCGGGGAACTGCGCGACCAGCCCCCCACGCACCCGCAGCCGCCCACGCCCCTTCGTTCCCGAGCTCTCAGGCGCACGTCACCCGAGATCGCCGAAGGCAACCCGCTCGGCCAGCCGCACCAGCGTCCGCACCGCGGTCCCCGTACCACCCTTGGGCGTGTACCCGAACGGCCCGCCCTCGTTGAACGCCGGACCCGCGATGTCCAGGTGCGCCCAGGTGATCCCCTCGCCCACGAACTCGCGCAGGAACAGCCCGGCCACCAGCCCGCCGCCCATCCGCTCACCCATGTTCGCGATGTCGGCCGTCGCGGACTCCATGCCCTTGCGCAGGTGCTCCGGCAGCGGCATCGGCCAGGCCGGCTCGCCGACCTCCTCCGCCGCCTCGTGCAGCGCGGCGCGGAACGCGTCGTCGTTCGCCATGATCCCGTACGTCCGGCTGCCCAGCGCCAGCATCATCGCGCCGGTCAGCGTCGCCACGTCCACGATCGCGTCCGGGTTCTCCGCGGAGGCCGCCCACAGCGCGTCGGCCAGCACCAGCCGGCCCTCGGCGTCGGTGTTGAGCACCTCTACCGTCTTGCCGCTGTACATCCGCAGCACGTCGCCCGGACGGGTCGCCGAGCCGGACGGCATGTTCTCGGCCAGCGCCAGCCAGCCGGTGACGTTGACCTCCAGGCCGAGCCGCGCGGCGGCCACCACGGCCGCGAACACGGCGGCGGCGCCGGCCATGTCGCACTTCATCGTCTCGTTGTGCCCGGCCGGCTTCAGCGAGATGCCGCCCGAGTCGTAGGTGATGCCCTTGCCGACGAAGGCCAGCGACTTGGTCGCCTTGGCCGAGGTGTACGACAGCTTCACCAGCCGCGGCGTCGACGCCGAGCCGGCGCCGACCCCCAGGATGCCGCCGTAGCCGCCCTTGGCCAGCGCCTTCTCGTCGAGTACCTGCACCTTGATGCCGTGCTCCTTGGCCGCCGCCTGCGCGATCGCGGCGAACGCCTCGGGGTTCAGGTCGTTCGGCGGGGTGTTGACCAGGTCGCGGGCGCGGTTCAGCTCCTCGGCGACGGCGGCGGCCCGCTCGAGCGCGGCCTTGTACGCCTTGTCCCGGGGCTTGCCGCCGAGCAGCGCGGCCTCGCCCAGCGGCGCCTTGCCGTTCTTGGCCTTCTTGCCCCCGCCGCCGGCGCCGTTGTCCTTGTAGGCGTCGAAGGAGTACCCGCCGAGCAGCACGCCCTCGCCGACCACGCCCGCGTCCGCGGCGTCCGCGAGCGGCAGCGCGAAGGCGGCCTTCTTGGCTCCGGCCAGGGCGCGGGCGGCGACACCGGCCGCCTTGCGCAGGGCCTCGCCGTCGTAGCCGGCGTCCTTCCCGGGCTCGGCGCCCAGGCCCACCGCCACCACGAGCGGCGCCTTGAAGCCGGCCGGCGCGGGCAGCTTCGTCACCTCGCCCTCGGCACCCGAGGCGCCGAGGGTCTCCAGAACGCCGGCCAGCTTGCCGTCGTACGCCTTGTCCACGGCCTCGGCGCCGGGAGCCATGATGAGGCTCTGGCGGCCGGCCGCGGAGCCCTTGGCGACACCGATCACGATCGCGTCGGCCCGCAGGCCGGGCGCCGCGGCGGTGCTGAGAGTGAGAGCAGTCACGGTGGTGAAATCTCGCTTCCGTATGAAATCCGGTGAACCGGTGAATCCGGTGAAGTCCGGTGTGTGGCCGAATGCGGTGGGTCGACCGGGCCCGAACCCGACCCTAGATCCCTCCTGCGATGCGGTCTCCACCTGGGCGGGTGAAACCCCGCCCGAGCCTACGCTCGTGCCCGCGGGTCAGCCGAGGACCAGGACCACCAGGGCCGTCGTGGCCGCCGTCTCGGCGAGGGCGCCGAACACGTCGCCGGTGACCCCGCCGAACCGGCGCACACAGTGCCGGAGCGTCAACTCGGCGGCACCCAGGGCGAGTAGCACCGCGACCGCGGTCCGGACCGCGCCGGCCGGCCCGAGGGCCGCGCCCGCCCCGGCCGCGGCCACCGCGACGGCGGCGGCCACCCCGAGCG
>NZ_JBQOUX010000205.1:0-4360 GCF_052216785.1 Streptomyces sp. JW3
GTTCCGGACCGGTGTGCGGTCCGGAACGGGCCCGGGGGCCGGACGGGGGCGGGCCCCCGGTCCGGGATTAGTCGCGGCCGGACTCGATCTCCAGCTCGGCGCCGCGGTGCCGCTCGGTCTTGCCGGCCCAGGTGACACCGTTCTCACCGCCGACGTTCATGAACTGGCCCGCGGCCTTGTGGTCGAAGTAGCCCGCCTCCAGCTCGAACCCGTGCGGGCCCTCGCTCGCGGTGGCGGTGCCGGCACCCATCATCGCGGCGGTCAAGGACAGCAGCCCGGCGGCCACGAACGTACGCATACGCATGCGTGTCTCCCTATCTCGTACAGGTTGGACGTCGCCATGCCTTCCCCCCGCGCGCCGCCGGCGGCGCGGAATCCGGCGACCATCACCCGGACGGTCATCCGGAAGACACGCTCAGCGCAGCGCCGCCGCCTCCTGGCCGTCGGCGCCGTCGTCGCCCCGCAGCCAGAGGGTGCGCCGCGGGAAGGGCAGGGCGATGCCGGCCGCGTCCAGGGCCTCCTTGACGCGGCGGCGCAGCTCCCGGGTGACGGCCCACTGCTGCATGGGCGCGGTCCGCGCCGCCAGCCGTACCGTCACCCCGTCGGCGTCCACCGACTGCACGCCCCAGACCGCGGGGTCCTCCAGCAGGGCGCCCTCGAAGGCGGAGTCCTCGCGCAGGGCCCGTCCGGTCTCCTCCAGTACCCGGTAGACCTCGTCGAGGTCGGCGTCGTAGGCCACGGCCACGTCCAGGACGGCGCGGGCCCATTCCTGGCTGTCGTTGCGCACCCGCAGGATCTCGCCGTTGCGGATGTGCCACAGCCCGCCGTTGAGGTCGCGGACGTGGGTCAGGCGCAGTCCGACCTGCTCGACCTCGCCGACGGCCTCCCCGAGGTCGACGGAGTCGCCCACGCCGTACTGGTCCTCGATCATGATGAGCATGCCGGAGAGGTAGTCGGCGACCAGGCTCTGGGCGCCGAACCCGATCGCCAGGCCGACCACGCCGGCGCTGGCCAGCAGCGGGCCGAGCGCGATGCCGATCTGGTCCAGCACCATCGCGACGGCGATCACGAACAGGACGACGGAGACGATGCTGCTGAGCACCGAGCCGATGGTCCGCGCCCGCTGTTCGCGGCGTTCCCGGGCGCGTGAGCGGTCGCGGTGCAGCACCGCCGGGCCCCGGCCGCCGCGGCGGGCCGGTTCCCGGGCGCCGTCGCCGGGTTCCAGGATGCGCTGCACGACGCGGGTGATGGCCCGTTTGGCCAGCATCCGCACCAGCGCCACGCCGACCACGATGAGGGCGATGCGCAGGGGTATCCCGATGAGTGCCGTCACGTGGTCGCGCGCCCAGTCCGGCATGGCCAGTGCGGGTGCCGCGGCGGGGTCGGGGGTCGAGTGGTCGGGTACGTGGGCCATGGACCGTGCTGCTCCTGTCGTCGGTGGGGACGCGATGATCTCGGGCGCGCCTACCCAGAGGCAACGGAAAGCATGGTGGCGCCGGACCACCGGCCTACGACGGGGGTCCGTCCCCGCCGGGACGCCGCCCGGGCGGCGAGTCCCCCGCGGTGAGGTGCTCCAGCGCCGCGGCCAGTTCCAGGCAGGCGCGCTCCACGGACTTCCTGGTGCTGCGCTGTTCGGCGATGACCGCGGACAGCAGGAGCGCGGTGAGCGCCATGGTGCCGTTGAACGCCTGGAGTTTCATCATCACCTCGGCCTCGGTCAGCCCGGTGAACGGGCCGCGTCCGTCGGTCGCGGCGAGGGTGGCCAGGACGGAGGCGAGGAGGGCGCACAGGATGCTGCCCGCGAGCTGGAAGCGCAGGGCCGCCCAGATCAGCAGCGGGTAGACCAGGAACTGCACGTCGAGGGTGCTCTGCGTGGCGAGCGGGACCAGGACGCAGGCTACGACGGCCAGGCCGCCGGACTCCTTCCACCGGACCTCGCGGAGTGAGGCCCTGCGGGCCCGGTGCAGCACCAGCAGCAGCGGTGTGACCAGGACGACCCCCATGGCGTCGCCCACCCACCAGGCCAGCCAGACGGGCAGCAGGCTGCCGGTGTCGACCTTGCCCGCGGCCAGGAGCAGGGCGACCCCGGTGCAGGCGCTGATCACCATGCCGGTCAGGGCCCCCAGGAACACCAGGGCCAGGCCGTCGCGCAGCCGGGCCAGGTCCTCGCAGAAGCCCGCCCTGCGCAGCATGAGGTAGGCGCAGACGGGGGCTGCGGTGTTCCCGGCGACGACACCGATGGTGGAGAGTCCCGGCGCCGACAGGGAGAGGACGACGCACAGGGCGCCGAGCGCGATGCCGGGGGCCGCGCGCAGCCCGAGGATCAGCAGACAGGCCAGCGCGACGCCGGTGGGCGGCCAGATCGGGGTGACCAGCGCCTGGTCCACGACGAGCCCGCGCAGCAGTCCGAGGCGTCCGGCCGCGTAGTAGCCGGCCGCCACGCCCAGTGTCTCCAGCGCGAGGACGACCGGTCGCCGCCGGCCTCGGATACCCACCACCCGGCCATCAGACACCGGTGCCGCCCGGTCGGCCAGACGGGATCGGCCGAGTGCCGGGTGCCGGGTGCCGTGCCGGGTGCCGGGTGCCACCAGGTGGATTTGCCTGCCGCGCCCGCGGGCCTGCGGGCCCGCCCGCTCGTGACGTCAGGGCCTCACACCCCGGCCCGGCAGCCGTCGTGGCCGACGACCAGTACCGCCGCGTCGTCCTCGTGTCCCACCAGCGCGGCGTTCTTGATCACCGCGCCGGCCAGCGCGTCGGCCTCCAGGTTGGCGACCGCGGCGATCCCGGCCAGCCGGACCACCCGGTCCAGGCCCTCGTCGACGCTGAGCGCGGGACCCTCCACCACTCCGTCGGTGAGCAGGACGAAGACGCCGCCCGTGGTGAGCTGGTACCGGGTCACCGGGTACTCGGTGCCATCCAGGACGCCGAGCGGCGGTCCGCCCTCGTCCTCGGCGATCCCGGCCTTGCCGTCCGCCGTGGCCCACACACAGGGGATGTGTCCGGCGCGGGCGCTCTCCAGGACCCCGGTGGCCGGGTCGAGGCGCATGAAGGTGCAGGTGGCGAAGCGGTCGCCGCCGAGGGAGAGGAGCAGGTCGTTGGTGCGGGCCAGCAGGTCGCCGGGGTGGCCGGTGACGGAGGCCAGCGCCCGCAGGCCGACCCGGACCTGCCCCATGAACGCCGCCGCGTCGATGGTGTGGCCCTGTACGTCGCCGACGGACAGTCCGATGCGGCCGTCGGGCAGGGTGAAGGCGTCGTACCAGTCGCCGCCCACGTCCAGCCCGGAGTGGGCCGGCGAGTAGCGGACCGCCAGGTGGAAGCCGGGGACGACGGGCAGGGCACCGGGGAGCATGCCGCGCTGGAGGGCGACGGCCAGCTCCACCCGGGAGCGCTGGAGTTCCGCGTGGCGGCGCGCCTGGGTGGTCAGCGAGCCGAGCCTGGCCAGCAGCTCGTCGCCGCCCGGTGCGGGGCGCTTGCCGAACATAGTCACTCCGGTGGGTGAGCCCGCTCAGCACGTTAATCCGCTTCACACCGTTTGTCACCCTTCGCCCGGACGGCCCGCGGCATCAGCCGGCGGCGTCCACCTGCCAGCACGGCGGGCGGCCGGCCAGGCGGCAGGTGAGGACGTAGAGCGGGATGGGCGGGGTGTACGGAGAGCCGGTGCGGGGCGCGTGGATGAGTCCGGGCCGGTCCGCGCCGGGCTTCGGCCGGTGGGTCGCGGTCCAGGACGGGTCGGCCACCCGGGCGCCGACCGCGTAGGTGGTGCCGGGCGGCCAGATGACACCGATCTCCGAACCGGAGGGGACGATCCACCACCAGCGCCGGCCGTCGGCGAAGACACAGCCGACGCGCGGCAGGCGGTCCATGATGTGCGCGCCGTGTTCCCGGGGCAGGCCCACGGCGTCGTAGCCGAGGTCCGCGGAGAGCGGCGCCGGTATCCGCAGGCGCCCGGTGTGCTCGGGCGGGCACGGCCGCGGGCGGGACGACGACAGGTCGGGGCGGGACGGTGGGTTCATGAGGGGGGGTGTCCTTCGGCCGAGTGGGGGATGGGCCGGGCCCGGCGGCACGGGACCGCCGGTGGTGCGGTCGGCGGCCGCTCTCAGCGGGGGACCGCCGCGGTGCGGTGCGCTGTTCTCGACGGGGGCGGCGCGCCCCGTCCATCGGTGCGCGGCGTCGGCCGGTGCGGGCCGGGCGTTGCCCGGGTCGAGCACCTCCCCGGCCGGACACCGCTTCGCCGGACCTCGATCGGAGGGCACCCGGAGGCGGGCCGGTCGGGGCCGTCGGCCCGGGGAGTCGACCGGGGTGCCCGCCTCCGGGTGTGCGCGGCGGCCGGGCGCGCTCCGGTGGTCGACCGGAGTGCGCC